>DASXFZ010000011.1 GCA_036489315.1 Candidatus Cybelea sp. | reverse complement strand
AATTTGCCGCTCTCCGTCCTCGGCAAAGGAATTTTCTTCGGAATGCTCGCTTTCGAAAAGAGCCTCGGCGCGAACGTGCCGGAGATCTCGCACGATGCGAACATCACCGGCGCTGAAGCGGAAGCGATCGTTCGCAAAATGGCGTTCCAGGTTTTTCCGGGCTTGCGATAGTCCGCTTTTGCTTTCTTTCGTGTGGATCGCGCGATCGGTATTCAGATAGCCGTTTAAGCAAAGGCTCAGCTTCTTGATGGCGGCGAATTTTTAGTATACTATATCCGTCAGATGGTATACAGAAAGGCCGCCCGCGACTCGGAGGCCAGCGAACGCGAGCGCGCCTACGATGCCGTCCTCGAAGCCATCCTCGATAAGCGCTTGCCCGCGGGTACCCGCCTAGTCGAAGCATCGCTCTCGCAAGAGCTAGCGCTCAGCAGAACGCCGCTGCGCGAGGCACTTTTTTTGCTCGAGCGCGAAGGTTTCGTCGAAACGCACTTGCGACGCGGATTTTCCGTGCGGCCGATGAGCGAGCGCGAAGCGCGCGAGATCTACACGATCGTTGCCCACCTCGAGGTCTTAGCCGTTCGCGAGAGCTGGCCGCAAGTCGTTTCGTGCAGCAAGGAACTGCGGGCGATCAACAGGCGCTTTCTTGCCGCGCGTGCGGTACCGCGCCGAGCCGTCGCCGCAGATCAGGACTTCCATCGCCAACTCGTCTCGCGCTGCCCCAACGACACGCTCGTCGGTATGCTGCAAACGCTTCATCGCCGCGTTCTGCGCTACGAGTACTTTCATATGGGCGATGCCGTTCTCGTGGCCCGCTCCGCGGCCCAGCACGACGAGATCGTCTCGGGACTGCAACGCCAGCAGTTGGAAGCTGCGTGCGCGGCCATCGAACGCAACTACCAAGAAGGTATCTCGGCGCTACGCAGTTTCATTCAAGCGTGATGAGGCCGAGCCGGGCCGCCCTTACCGCGTTCACGTGCGCTTGTATCGCCTTGCCGGGTGTAACTTACGCCGGCACTGCGATCGATGTTGCCCGGACGCTGCAGCAGAGCCGCGAGGCACTCGGCGCTGAGGCGCTCGCGCGCGGCAGTGTGCTCTCCCTTACAAGCACCGCGACGGTGAACGGCTTGAGCGGAACCGGCGACTCGGCGGCCGCGATCGGTGGCGCACGCATCGCTGAGAGAACCTACACGCCCCCGATTGCTGCCGGAGACGGTTATGACGGAACGTCTTTCTGGAATCAAGATCAGTCGGGTTTGGTGTGGACGGACGGCAGCGACGCGGGCGTTTCACAAGAGATCGATACCGCGTATGCCGCCGGCGATACGCTCTTCGTTCCCGGCAGCGGCGGCGCGACGATCGCCTGGGACGGCCTAAGAGACTCCGGCGGCCGGCACTACGCGACACTTCTCGTGACGCCGCGTCGTTCGCTCGTTCCCATGCAGGTTTGGATCGATGCGGTCACCCACATGCCGGCTCGTTACGTCATACCAATCGGCCCGGTAACCTACGAAATAGACGTTTCGCAATATCGTTCCGTCGACGGACTCCTGGTGCCGCGTCGTATCGTCTCCAAGTCCAGCGAAGGCAACGAGTCCGACCTTACGGTGCGCTCCGCGCGGATCGTCGCGACCGATGAGGCCGCCTTGGTCAAGCCAAAATCTCGAGTCGACGACTTTTCGATCGACCGCAACCGCTCCAGCACGGCGGTGCCGATCGAACTGGTAGATAATCACGTCTACCTCGACGCTACGCTCAACGGCAAAGGACCCTATCGGTTTGTCTTCGACACGGGCGGCAGCAACATCATCGATCCGGCTGTCGCCAAAGAAATCAACGTCACCGCGTCGGGGGTGGCCCAAGATTCCGGCACCGGAGCGGCGACCGAGGCATCCAGCTACGCCGTCGTCGATTCGCTGGAAATCGGCGACGCGCTGCTGCGGCACCAGGTTTTTTCGGTCGAGCCGATTCGCAAAGGATTCGGCGTCGCGTCGGGACAGCGAGTCGACGGCCTGATCGGGTTCGAAGTCCTCGCTCGATTCGTCACGACGTTCGACTACGGCGCTCGAACGCTCACGCTCTCGCTGCCGGGAACCGCGCCCAGGAGCGCTGCCGACGTCGTTCCATTCGTCTTCGCCGGCACCGTGCCGCAGATCGGCTGCGCGGTCGACGGTATCCGGTCGGAATGTACGGTCGACACCGGCGACACCAGCGCGGCAAACCTCTACGTACCGTTCATCGCCGATCACCCGCAGGTCGTCCCGGCGGTGCACAGCGCCGTCGGCCTTAATGGGTACGGCGTAGGAGGAGGCCACCAGGGATTTCTGGGACGTCTGGGTTCGCTGCAAGTCGGAGACTTCGTGCTGCACGATCTCATCGCAGGCTACTCCACCCAAAAGCAAGGCTTCTTCGCATCTCCGTTCTTCGCGGCAAACTTGGGTGGGGGCGTTTGGAAGAAGTTTACCGTAACGTTTGATTACGCCGGCGAGACGATGAACCTCAAGCCAAACGAAAATCTCCAGACGCGCGACGGCTACGACCGATCGGGGATGCTCCTTATCAACCAAGCCGGCAAGATCGTGGTCTACGCGGTGCGGGCAGACACGCCGGCGGCGCAAGCCGGATTCGTTCGAGGGGACGTCATCCTCTCGATCGACGGTGTCGTCCCGCAATCGCTCGAGCAAGTCCGGCGGGCGCTGCGGGGCCTTCCCGGCACGATTTTGCACCTTCAAATCGCCGCCAAAAGCGGGGAACCGCGAATGGTAACGCTCACATTGCGAGACTGGGTCTGAGTCTTCGGCCCAAAGGAATTAAAGCGACAGTCCAGCAGAGAAAAACGTCATGGCACACAAGCCGATCAGAGTTCCGGGGCCCGATCATCCGATCTCGATTCAGGCGAACCCATCTCGCGTCGTCGTGAGGGTCGGCGGAAAAACGGTCGTGGATACCACTGAAGCGTTGACGCTTCGCGAGGCCGACTATCCGGCAGTTCAATACGTTCCCCGGCGCGACGTTGACTTGAGTGCGCTCGCACGCACGGATCACACGACGCATTGCCCCTACAAAGGCGACGCGTCGTATTTCAGCATCCCCGCTGGTGGAAACCGCTCCGTCAACGCGGTTTGGAGCTACGAGACGCCGCACCAAGCGGTGGAGCAAATCAAAGACTACTTAGCCTTC